>NZ_JAHLZB010000001.1:0-13323 GCF_025128255.1 Synechococcus sp. CS-205 | reverse complement strand
GATCCACATCACTGAAACGCTGAACAAGCTGAAGAAGGGCCAGAGGGAACTGAGCCAGGAGCTGGGGCGGACGCCCTCGCTGAGTGAGCTCTCGGCATTTGTGGAGCTGCCGGAGGAGGAGGTGAAGGACCTGCTCTGCCGTGCGCGTCAGCCGGTGAGCCTGGAGACGAAGGTGGGCGACGGCGAGGACACGGAGCTGCTGGACCTGCTGCAGGCGGACGGGACGCTGCCGGCGGAGAGCGTGGATGGGGAATGCCTGCGTGGCGACATGCGCGCGCTGCTGGAGCAACTGCCGGAACTGCAGCGGAGCGTGCTGACCATGCGCTTCGGCATCAACGGCGAGGAGCCGATGAGCCTCACCTCGATCGCCCGCACCCTGGGCATGAGCCGCGACAAGACTCGCAACCTGGAGCGACGCGCCCTCGATGGCATCCGCTCCCGCTCCTGCCGCCTTGAGGGCTATCTGGCCGCCTGAGCCGATGCCCTTTTTCGAGGTTTACTGGCGCGGGCATTGCATCGCCGATGCCGGCGACCTGGAGGAGGCCCTCGTTTGTTATGCCGAGATCCGCCCCAAGGAGTCGAGCTGGCAAGAGGCCTTCGATCAGGCCCTGGCCGAAGGCGATCCGCTCCCCGTGGTGTGCCGCTACCGCTCCTTCGAGGCCTTTCTCGACAACGAGGAGCCGCAGGAGACGATCCCCATCACCGTGGCGATGCTCGAGGCCGCCGGAAGCGAGCCCTGATCAGCCGCTGGCCGCCTGGGCCCTGATCAGCCGGAACGTGAGGTTCAGGCGTTCCTGGCTCACCCGTCGCCGCCGCGGCAAGGCATGCAGCCAGTGCTGCTGAGTCGGGGGGTCCATCACCAGAAGATCACCGTGGCCCAGCTCCAGGCTGATCGGTCGCACACCCTCGGCCAGAGGAGCCCGGGGCCTGAGGCGGAAGCTGCGGGTGGCCCCCAGGCTGAGGGAGGCGATCGGCGCTTGAGGCTCAAGCTCGGCTTCATCGTCGGCATGCCAGCCCATGGCGTCGGCGCCGTCGCGGTAACGGTTGAGCAGCACCGAGTTGAAGCGCCAGCCCAGGGTGGCCGCAAGGGCCTCACGGATCTGGCGCAGTGGTTCTGACCAGGGCTGGGGCTCATTGGCCAGGCCGCTGTAGCGGTAGGAGCAACCGGGATCGGCCACCCAGCAGGTGAGCCTGGGCAGAGGGTGGGTGCGGCCGAACAGCGTGATCGACTCCTGGCGCCAGGGGATCTCCTGCTGCAACAGGCTCATCTGCACGCCTGGATCGTCGGCCCACCCCGGCCAGAGGCGAAGGGCCAGGCCCGGGGCCTGCCAGCGTTGGATTTCACCAGCCGGCTCCATCCTGACGACGGCCTCAGAAGAACTGATCGAAATTGTCGAAGTCCACGGCCTTGAAACTGCCGTCCTGGACCTGGCGCATCAGCCCTTCCAGCTGCACCCAGAGGGCGCCACCGGTGAGCAGGGAGAGCAACAGGGCCACCAGCAGGGCCGTACCGCCGGCGAAGCCGAACACCTGCAGGCTGCCACCGATGAACAGCGTCACCCCCAGGATCAGCCCTGTGTAGGCCGCCACGGTCTCGACCACGGCCAGGGGCAGCAGGTTGAGCCGGTCCTGCTTCCATCCGTCGAGTCGGTTCTGGACCAGCCGCGAGAAGGTCAGACCGCAAAGGATCGCAATGACCAGGCCCACCCCGGCCAGGAAGAAGGGGGGCTGCCCCACCGGCACGTACTCGAGCAGGAGGTCGGTGCCATCGAAATCGGCGAAGGAACCACTGGCGTATCCCTGGGTCAAGGCCTCGGAACCGGTGGGATCGCTGATCACGGGAACGGAGCCATCAGGGAGACGCTGACCCTAGCGATCGAAAGGGAGTGCCTCGATCCTGCTCAGACCGCCGGAGCCAGGGGGTTGAGCCGCTGAAGCATGCCTCCCGCCAGCTTGGCCGGGGAGAAGGTGCGTCGCAGCAGCCCCATCAGGGCGCGTAGGTCATCGGTGTTGAGGCGGTTGTCGCGCACCAGCATCAGCAGCAGCCGCTGGCGCAGGCTGCTGCCACGGGGACCGAGCAGCAGGCGCAGGCCAGCCCCGGCGACCGGCAGAAGATCAGGGTTGGCCTGGTCCTGCTCCACCACCCCCAGCAGGCTCTCCAGCCGTTCCAGCTGCAGGTGCCCCTGGCGATCGAAAAGGACTTCCAGCAGCTTCTCGCGCAGCTCGGCGGTGTCGCCGGCCAGCAGACGCCTGGCCACATAGGGATAGGCCACGCGGATGATCTTGAAGTCGGGGTCGAGCCGCAGGGCCAGCCCTTCCTGGCTGACCACCGCTCGAATGATCAGGGCGAAGCGGGCCGGCACCCGGAAGGGATAGTCGTACATCAACTCCGAGAATCGATCCGTGATCGCCTTGAAGTTGAACGAGCCCACGCTCTCCCCCAGCTGGCCGCCAAGCACGGACTCCAGAGCCGGCACGATCGGAGTCAGATCGGCGTTGGGTCGCAGGAACCCCAGGGTCTGGAAGTCAAGGGCAAGGGCTTCGAAATCCCGGTTGATCAGGTGCACTACCGCCCCGGTGAGGGTGAGGCGATCGGCATCGCTGATCGAATCCATCATCCCGAAATCCACATAGGCCACGTGGCCAAGGGGCCCGGAGCGCCCCGGCAGGGCGAAGAGATTGCCCGGGTGGGGATCCGCATGGAAATAGCCGAATTCCAGCAGCTGCTGCAGGCCCGCCATCACCCCGGTGCGGATCAGAGCATCGGGCTCCAGCCGGTGAGACTCCAGCTCAAGCCGATCCTGGAGTTTGATCCCGTTGATCCAGCTGGTGGTGAGCACGTGGCGGCTGGAGAGCTGCCGTTCCACCCGCGGCACCGTCACGGCTGGGTTTTCGGAGAACAGGGCTGCGAAGCGCTCGGCGTTGTCGGCTTCGAGGCGGTAGTCGATCTCGTCGAAGAGGGTCTGGCCGAACTCATCGATGATGTCGCCGAGGCCGAAGCCCAGGTTCAGGGGCAGAAACGGCGCGGTGAGCACCCCCAGCAGACGGATCAGCACCAGATCGCGCCGGAGGAGATAGGCCAGGTTGGGCCGCTGAACCTTCACCGCCACCCAGTGGCCGGGGCTGAGTTCGGCCTTGTAGACCTGCCCCAGGCTGGCCGCTGCCACGGGGTAGGGCGGGAAGTGATCGAAGAGCACAGTGGCCGGGGCGCCCAGCTCCGCTTCGATCTCCGCCAAGGCGAGCTCGTGGGGGAAGGGCGGCAGGTTGTCCTGCAGCTGGGTGAGCTGGTCGAGCCAGTCGCGCCGGACCAGGTCGGGGCGGGTGGAGAGAGCCTGCCCCACCTTGATGAAGCAGGGTCCGAGCTGGGTGAGGGTCTGGAGAATGCGGCGCCCCAGGCGTTGCTGAACGGCGCGCTCACTGCTGCTGCCCTGGACCACCAGCACCAGGGCCAGCCAGCCCAGCTTCCAGAGCACCACCACCAGGCGTGACACCAGGATCCAGGGGCGCAGCAGCAACCAGCGCAGGTCGCTGTTGGGGTCGTAGCGCGGCGGAGGGGCTTCGACCCGGGCGGGGCGCGCAGGGGGGGCGGGGCGCACGGGAGAGCTGGCGGTGATGGTGGGAACTCCTGCGGCGCCTGTGGTGTCGAGACCAGACTCTAGAAAGTTCCCGGCTGGTGATGCTCCTGCTTTCGGCCCTGCGGGAGGTTCCCCCTCGCCTCGCTCTGCACCTGCCGGCCCATGGGCGTGGACGGGGGTTGGCGCCTGGCCTGCGCCAGTTGCTGCGGCGGCGTTCCGGCGCCTGGGACCTGCCGGAGCTACCCGAGATCGGGGGGCCGCTCGAGCCGGCCGGCGCCGTGGGAGAAGACCAGGCGGCCTGCGCCCGGCTGTCGGGAGCCGATCGCTGCTGGTTCGGGGTCAATGGCGCCAGCGGCATGCTGCAGGTGGCCCTGCTGGCCCTGGCCAGGCCCGGGGAGCGGGTGCTGCTGCCGCGCAATCTGCACCGCAGCCTGCTGCATGCCTGCGTGCTCGGGGGCCTGCGTCCGGTGTTGTTCGATCTGCCCTTCGACCCCGCCACCGGGCTGTGGCTGCCCCCCTCCCCCGCCTGGTTGCAGCAACGTCTGGAGCAGGCCCCTCCCCTGGCGGCGCTGGTGCTGGTGCATCCCACCTACCAAGGCCTGGCGGGTGATCTGCAAGGTCTGATCTCGGTGGCTCATCGCCGGAGCCTGCCGGTGCTGGTGGATGAGGCCCATGGCGCCCACTTCGGCCAGCCCGGCCTGCCGATGGAAGCTCTGGCGGCCGGTGCCGACCTGGTGGTGCAGTCGCTGCACAAGAGCGCCGCAGGGCTGGCCCAGAGCGCGGCCCTGCTGCTGCGGCGCGGCCGCGTCAGCGAGGAGGCGGTGGAGCGGGCCCTGCTCTGGCTGCAGACCTCCAGTCCCAGTGCTCTGCTGCTGGCCTCGGCGTCTGCAGCCATCGAGCATCGCCACAGCGCGGCCGGGGCCAGGATCCTCGCTCGCGCACTCACTCGGGCAGGCCGTCTGCGGCAGGCGCTGGCGAGAGCGTCCCTGCCCCTGGTGGCCAACCAGGACCCTCTGCGCCTGGTGTTCCATGGCGCAGCCCTGGGCATCAACGGGCTGGCGGCCGACGCCTGGCTGCTCCAGCGGGGCGTGATCGCTGAGTTGCCCGAACCGGGGTGCCTCACCTTCTGCCTGGGGGAATGCCCTCCGCGGAGCGTGCTGACCGTTCTGCCCGCCAGCCTGAGCCAGTTGCGCCGGGCTCTGGGGGGGGCTGCACTTCCCCCCTTCACGCCACCGCCCATTCCTGCCCTGATGGAACCTGAGCTGGCCCTGGGGGAGGCCTGGAGGCTGCCGCAACAGGCTGTGCCCCTCGAGCAGAGCCTCTCGCGGCTGGTGGCGGAGCCGATCTGCCCCTACCCCCCGGGAATTCCCCTGTTGATTCCAGGCGAGCGGATCGATGCGCCGCGGCTGGAGTGGCTGCTGGAGCAGCGGCACCTCTGGCCCGGTCAGATCGCTGATACGGTGATGGTTGTGGCCTGATGGGCGCTGAGCGGGTGGGCCAGAGGCGGCGAGAGGGCGACCCAGCCCGGAGATCCGAGCAGGATGGCGCCTTCCAGTGGGATTTCGTCACCCCTGGCCTGCCCGACCACGCCTTCCAAGACGCGCCGGGCTTCAGCCCCACCCCGCTCGAGCTGCGGGTGATGCTGCTGGCCCATCTGCGCCCCCGGGCCGATTCAACGGTCTGGGACGTGGGTGGGGGCACCGGGGCTCTGGCCCTGGAGATCGCCCGGCTGATGCCCCTGGGGGAGGTGCACACCCTGGAGCGGGATCCGGAGGCGATCGAGCTGCTGGAGCGCAACCGCCGGCACCTGGCGATCGAGAATCTGCACATCCATGCCGGCCAGGCGCCTGATGGCCTCGCCCTGCTGCCTCAGAATCCCGATCGGGTGGTTCTTGAGGTGGGGCGACCGCTGGCGAGCGTGCTGCGCGCCATCTGGGCAGCCCTGCAGCCGCGTGGCCGGCTGGTGATCAGCACCGCCAGCCTGGAGGGTCTCGTGGATGCCACCGATACCCTGGGGCAGCTGGAAGCCCGGGACGTGCAGGTGGTGCAGGCCACAGTCCATCGCATGCAGCGCCGCGGTAGCCAGGCACGCCTGGCGGCGGCTGAGCCGCTGTTTCTGATCGCCGCCGAGCGCCACGGGTGAGTCAGGTTTCGCGGCCGCGCACCTCCTTCTCACGGCTGCTCAGCGGCTTCGCAGCGGGCGGCTTCGGGCTGGTGGTGGTGGGCCTGGGGGGCTGGTGGTTCACCGTCGCTGTGGGCGTGATCGTGCATCTGGGGCTGCTGGAGTTCTTCCGGCTGGCCCAGTTCAAGGGCATCCGGCCCGCCACCAAGACCACCCTGGTGGCCTGCCAACTGTTGTTGTTCGCCACCCAGTGGGCCAGTGACGGCGGCATGGCGGTCGATCTGGCGGCTGCCGTGGTGCCGGTTTCAGGGGCGGTGATCTGCGGCTGGTTGCTGCTTCAGCCCGTGACCGGCACCATCGCCGACATCGCCGCCTCGATCTTCGGCCTCTTCTATCTGGGTTTTCTTCCCAGCCACTGGCTGCGTCTGCGCGATCTGCTCGAGCCGGCCCTGGCCCCCAATCTGCAGGGAGCCAGCTGGCCGTTCACGCCGGGCATGGCGCTCACCCTGATGGCCTGCCTGATGGTTGTGGCCACCGACATCGGCTCCTACGTGATCGGCCGGCGCTTCGGCCTCCACCCCCTCTCGCCGATTTCTCCTGGCAAGACGGTGGAAGGAGCTCTCGGGGGTGTGGCCAGCGCGGTGCTGGTGGGTGTGGTGGGCGGCCAGCTGCTGGGATGGCGCTGGGGCTGGGTGGCGGGCGGTCTGCTGGGCGGGGTGGTGTCGTTGTTCGCCCTGGTGGGTGACCTCACTGAATCAATGATGAAGCGGGATGCGGGAGTGAAGGACTCCGGTGATGCCATCCCAGGCCACGGTGGAATACTCGATCGGATCGACAGCTTCCTGTTCACGCCAGCGGTGGTCTTCTACTTCGTGATCCTTCTGGTGCCGTTGCTCGGCTGAGGACTGCCTCGGAGATCGTTCTCCGGCTGCTCAGGGGGAGACCCGCGCTTCCCCCCGGAGCAGCAGCATCCCTCCCTCCAGCGTGGCGCTGTCGATGCGGATGTTCGGATCCATCGGCAGGCGTGCCCGCAGCTGTCCATCAAGATCACGGATCACCACCGTGCCCAGGTCAGCTTCCGTCCGGGTTTCCAGCTCCATCAGCCTGGGCTCCCCCTGGGCTTCGGCGGAGACGATCAGGGTGTCGCGATCGATTCGCAGCCGGTGCAGCGGTTTCAGACCCAGCAGCTGATCGCCCAGCTGGTCACTGAGGTCCTGCCACTGGGGGCGATGCAGGGAGCTGCTGAGACCAGCGCCGGTGAAGGCCACCAGGCCATGCACTCGGAAGGCCTGCTCCAGTTGCACGGGCTGGCCGCGCAGGACCCCACCGATCTGGATCTGCAGGCGATCACTCTGCAACTGCACCAGCTCGATCTCCAGCCCCTCGTAGATCACCTGCCGGGCCATCAGGCTCACTCCTTCCAGGCGGCCGCGCAACAGGTTGAGGGCCGAGCCATGCAGCTGAATCTCCAGGCTCCCGACGGCATCACACTGGCGGCGGATCCAGAGCTGGAGGCCGGAGGCGAGCAGCTGCAGCACAGGGCCGCTGCCGGGCAGACCCGACGGCTCGTCAGATGGAGCTCCAGCCATGCGAGCGACGGGGCAATGGGCTCTCCTAACAGAGCATCTTCCCTTGCACCGACCCGGTCAGGCGTCCACGACAGTCGGCTGGTCTTCAGCAAAGGTGAAGCTCTGGCCAGCCTGGTGCGCGACGACACCACTTTTGATTAAACCTTGGGTACAACGACGCTGTCTGTCCACCATGAACTCCAGAATTCCACTCGCAGTTCTGGCAGGAGTCGCCACCAGCGCTGCGGGACTGTTCCAAGCCATCCCGGCCCGTGCCGCTGAACCGGCCAGCGAGGCTGCGCCCGGAACAGCGGCCCTGCTCGCCCCCGATGGCCGGGCCATCGCCCTCACACCCCCTGCCGATCGCGGTGCAGAGGACAGCGGGACCCTGTCCCAGAGCTTCGGCAGCAACGACGCACCGATCTATGAGCAGGCCACAGGCTGGTATGTCGGCCTGGGTCTCGGCGCCGCCTGGCCCACCGACACGGGCGTGCGTACCCGCAACCTCGATAACCGCGGCTTCGAGAACGTCAACGGTGATCTGAACTTCGGTGGTGGATTCTCCGGCGACCTCGCTGTCGGTTACGACTTCGGTGCAATCCGCACCGAGTTGAGTTATGTCTACACCCGGGCAAGCGTCAACGACGTTTCCTTCTCCTCCAACGGCAACGACTACAACCTGAGTTCGTCGGGTGTTATCAACAAGAACGACATCTTCGCCAGTGGCTACTGGGACATCAGCACCGGCAGCCGCTGGACGCCTTACGTCGGTGGTGGCGTCGGTTATACCAACCTCAGTACACCCCGCATCAAGGTCTCCAGAGGCGGCAACAGTGTTTCCACCGGCACCAGCAACCAGGGCCTGTTCGGATGGCAGGCCAAGCTGGGGGTCAGCTACGGCGTGAGCAACGCCAGTGACGTCTACCTCGAGGGCACCTACTCGGGTGCTTCCGGGTTCAGCGGCGACAACATCCGCTACGACTCCTACAACGATTTCGGTGCCAAGGTGGGTTTCCGCTATCGCTTCGGACAGCCAGCTCCCCAGCCCGTGGTGGTGGCCCCCGCCCCGGAACCGGAACCGGCTCCCCAGCCGGCTCCGGAGCCCACCTACGAGCCCATGCCGGAGGCCGCTCCGATCCGCGGTCTCTGGTGAGCTGAAATCCCGCAGGCCTTCAGGCCGCCTCTGGGTTCAACAGATGGCGGCCACGGCCTCGGGTCGATCCAGGTGGGGAAGGTGGCCGCAGGCTGTCAGCTCTTCCACCCGCTCGCCCAGCAGAGCCAGGGCGGCCCGCTTCTGAGGCTGCCGCAGAATCCGGTCATCGGCCCCCCACAGCACCCGCAGGGGCTGACTCGGCAGGGGCTCACCGCAGCCGGCGAACCCTCCGCTGCGGGCAAAGCGTCCCAGCGCCGCACCCCAGCCGATCACCTGCAGATGCAGGGAGGCGATCTCCTCCTCTGCGGGCCCCACGCTGACGTCGGGATCGGCGAAGGCCTGACGGCAGAGTCCGCGCCTCACCCCAGGCAGCGCCAGGAAACGCACCCCCAGGCGATCCAGCAGCGGTGGCAGGGGCATCGGACGACCGGTGAGGCCTGCGGGGGCCAGCAGCAGCAGCCGCGACACCTGCTCGGGAAGGCGGCGGGCCAGCTCCACCGCCACGGAGCCCCCCATCGACGCGCCGATCACCCCCAGCGGAGCCTTCGAGCCCGGCCCCGCTGTTGCCTGGATGCACTCCACGACCGCCACCAGATGCGCGATCACGCTGGCCGGCTCGTAGCGTCCAGCAGCAGGCCGGGGACTGAAACCGAAGCCGTAGAGGTCGGGGATGTAGAGCCGAAAGCGGGGGGCCAGCAGAGGCGCCAGCCGGCGGAATTCCAGCAGGGAGCTGTCGAAGCCATGCAACAGCAGCAGGGGTTCACCCTCTCCGAGCACGGCCACAGGCCAGCTTCCGCTGAAACCGGGGAGGTCCCACCACTGCACCCGCCCTGCCAGATCTCGCCCCTGGGGATCAAGCAGGTTGGTGGCGGCCCTGGCGATCAGCTCCGGCCCAAGGCACCACTCCACCTGTGGGAAGCGAGTCAAGGGCTGCGCTCTGGGCAGAGGTTGGACTCGGCGATGGTGCTCACCAGGGCGGCCAGCAGATCGTTGGGACCCACAGGGAACGGCAGGTGATGCAGGTCGGAGTCGGGGCGTGTGGCGAAGGCACAGACGCTGTTGAGGTCGTTGAGGCTGGCTTCAGCCAGACCGAGATCCTCGAGCCGAACCGGCAGGCCTAGGACCCGGAAAAACGGGATGAGCTGACGACGGGCCTGGCTGGCCAGGCGGTGCCCACCGAGCAACTCCTCGAGGCGCAGCTGGGCGAGAACGCCGAAGCCCACCTTTTCCCCGTGGAGGAGGTGTCGGCAGGCCGGAAGCTGGGTGAGGCCGTTGTGCACGGCATGGGCCGCCACGGTGCGGCAGCGGGCACCACCGAGCCCTCCGATCAGGCCGGCCGTGAGCGCCGAGGCCTCCGCCACCCGCACCCAGGCTTCACCTCCCGGCTCCGCCAGGGCCACCTCCCCCTCCAGCAGCAACTGATCGCGCAGCACACGGGCCTGCTGGACCGCCTGCTGCACAAGCCCATCGCCACTGGCACCACTGCTCACTGAAGCCTCGTACCACTTGGCGATCGCATCGGCAATGCCGCTGGCGAGGGTGCGCGGTGGGGCCTGCAGCACCAGCTCGTGATCGAAGATCAGCAGGTCTGGGCAGCGATCCAGCACCACATCGGAGCGAAAGGCCCCATCTGCTGAGTAAAGGTTCGCCAGAGCCGTCCAGCCGGCGCAGGTGGCGGCGCTGGTGGGCACGGTGATGCAGGCCAGACCGAGGCGGTGGGCCAGCAGTTTGCCGGCATCCAGCACCTTGCCGCCGCCCATGGCGATCACCGCGTCGCAGCGGCTGCTTCTGGCCTCCGCCTCCAGGCGCTGCAGGTCATCGTCGCAGCAGTCGAACCGGAGGCTGCCTGCACAGGGGTCGAGCCCCAGACGTTTCAGATCCGTGAGGGCCTGATCGCGCAGGGGTTGGGTGACCCTGCTGCGGCCCAGCAGCAGTGGGCTGCGGCAGAGGGAGGAGACGGCATCCAGGGAGGACGACCATGCCGAAGGCCCCCGCACCAGGCGGGCGGGGGCGATCGCGTGCTGACTGAGGGCTGTGACCATCGAGGCGTCAGACGCTGGCACCGGCCAGTTCCGGCTCCGCGACGACCGTCTGGTGGCGGATCACCACCTGCTTCTCGTCGTTGACATCGACCAGGGCCGAATCGCCTTCCTTCAGGCGCCCGGAGAGGAATTCCTCCGCCAGGGAGTCTTCGAGCAGGCGCATCACTGCCCGACGAAGGGGACGGGCCCCATAGCTGGGGTTGTAACCCTCCTCGACCAGACGCTCCTTGAAGGCCTCGGTGACCGAGAGACCGATGCCTTTCTCCTGCATGCGGGCGAAGACTTCGCGCAACATGATCTCGGCAATCTCCTTGACCTCGTCGCGACTGAGTTGCCGGAAGACGATGATCTCATCGAGACGGTTGAGGAACTCAGGACGGAAGTACTGCTTCAGTTCCTCATTCACCAGGGAACGGATGCGGTTGTACTGCGTTTCCTCGGCAGCGGCGCCCGAGAATTCAAAGCCGAGACCACCACCGCCTTTCTCGATCACTTTCGAACCGATGTTCGAGGTCATGATGATCAGCGTGTTCTTGAAATCAACCGTGCGGCCCTTGGAATCGGTCAGGCGACCATCTTCAAGAAGCTGCAACAGCAGGTTGAACACATCGGGGTGGGCTTTCTCGATTTCATCGAACAGCACCACGGTGTAGGGACGACGGCGCACGGCCTCGGTGAGCTGTCCGCCTTCGTTGAAGCCCACGTAGCCAGGAGGTGAACCGATCAGCTTGCTGACGGTGTGCCGCTCCATGAACTCGGACATGTCGAGGCGGATCATCGCCTCTTCGCTACCGAAGAAATAGGCGGCCAGTGCCTTGGTGAGCTCGGTTTTGCCCACGCCTGTGGGGCCTGAGAAAATGAAGCTGGCGATGGGGCGGTTGGGGTTCTTGAGACCCACGCGGGCACGGCGGATCGCCTTGGAGACCGCCTTGACGGCCTCGTCCTGGCCGATCAGCCGCTGGTGCAGGGTGTCTTCCATGTTCAGCAGCTTCACCGATTCACTCTCGGTGAGCTTCTGAACGGGAACACCCGTCCAGGAAGCCACGATCTGGGCGATGTCCTCCTCGGTGACCACCGGATGGCGTTCGCCGCTGGAGGAGGCGAGGGCATTGTCGGCGGCGCTGCTGGCCTCAGCCTCCGCCATGGCCTCGTCGGATCCCTCGGCGGCAGTGGAAGCGGCCGGTTCCTCATCGCGCCGGGCCTGGAGAATCGAGCGGATCTGATCGCGCAGTTCCACTTCCTTGTCGCGCAGTTCACCGGCTTTGCTGAAATCCTGTTCGCGGACGGAATCCTCTTTCTGCTTCTGGATGGTGCGCAGTTGCTTGTCGATTTCCTTGGCGGCCGGTGGCAGCTTGGAGTTCATCAGGCGCACACGACTGCCGGCTTCATCGACCAGGTCGATGGCCTTGTCGGGCAGGAAGCGATCAGAGATGTACCGATCGCCGAGGGTGGCGGCAGCCACCAGGGCTTCATCGCTGATCTTGAGGCGGTGGTGCTGTTCGTAGCGCTCGCGCAGCCCACGCAGGATCTCGATGGTGTCGACCACGGAAGGCTCACCGACCATCACCGGCTGGAAGCGACGCTCGAGAGCTGCATCGCGCTCGATGTGCTTGCGATACTCATCGAGGGTGGTGGCTCCGATGCACTGCAGCTCACCGCGGGCCAGGGCCGGCTTGAGAATGTTGGCAGCATCGATGGCGCCTTCCGCAGCACCGGCACCGATCAGGGTGTGAACCTCATCGATCACCAGGATCACGTTGCCCGCGCCACGGATCTCTTCCATGATCTTCTTGAGGCGCTCCTCGAATTCACCCCGGTACTTGGTGCCGGCCACCAGCAGGCCGATGTCGAGGGTGAGAACGCGCTTGTCTTCGAGGATGTCGGGCACCTCGCCGATGATGATGCGCTGGGCCAGGCCTTCGGCGATGGCGGTCTTGCCGACGCCGGGCTCGCCGATCAGCACAGGGTTGTTCTTGGTGCGACGGCCGAGGATCTGCACCACCCGATCGATTTCGTTGTGGCGGCCGACCACGGGGTCGAGCTTGCCCTCCGAGGCCAGCTGGGTGAGGTTGCTGCCGAATTCATCCAGGGTGGGGGTCTTGGTGGAGCCCTTGCTGCCGCCGCCACCGGCGGTGACCTCGGCGGTTTCGCCGAGCATGCGGATCACCTGGGTGCGCACCTTGGCCAGATCGACGCCGAGGTTCTCGATCACACGCGCAGCGACGCCCTCACCCTCACGGATCAGGCCCAGCAACAGGTGTTCAGTACCGATGTAGTTGTGGCCAAGCTGGCGGGCTTCCTCAAGGGAGAGCTCGAGCACGCGTTTGGCGCGGGGCGTGAACGGAATCTCAACGGCGACGAAGCCGGATCCCCGCCCGATGATCTTCTCCACCTCGACGCGGGCGTCCTTGAGGTTGACCCCCATCGACTTGAGCACCTTGGCGGCCACACCGGTGCCCTCGCCGATCAGACCAAGCAGGATCTGTTCGGTGCCCACGAAGTTGTGGCCCAGCCTTCGGGCCTCTTCCTGGGCCAGCATGATCACCTTGATGGCCTTCTCGGTAAACCGCTCGAACATCTGCGGTGCCTGCGCAAGTCACCCCAACCTATCAGGGCTGAGAGGCTGTGTGTGATTCTGCGTTCCATTCCGGCGAACCCGCTGCCACAGCTGGCTCCTCGCTTCAAGATCGGCACACGTTCAAGGCCGAATTCGTTCGGCCTTACGCATCAACAAAGGGCGGCAATCCGAACCTTCATGAGTGCCAGTCAGATGCCTTTCACTGACAGGCGAGTAAATGATCAGCTCGTGGGTGCGAGTTGGCACCATTGGATCAGAGCATCCTGGCCGTCGCGGTAGTAACCG